>CAXXKU010000002.1:0-15113 GCA_963422575.2 Candidatus Nitrosopumilus sp.
TTGCAGGCATCATCGATCATTTGCCTTGATACTGTCCTAATCTGCTCATCAGTTGGATTTTCTGCATGAAACTGCTTCTTTGCTTGCTCTAGCCTTTTGTCTGCATCAATCCCATCTAGTAAAATTCTTCCAATTCCTACAAGGGACTCCCCACTATCGGCAATCTCATCTTTATCATCTTGGTTTAGTTTTCTATCCAGTCTGGATAAACGGTAAATCAGACTTTCAATATCCCCAGTATCCGCGTTTTTATCAGTTGCCTTATCCAACAGTGTCTTAAAAGCAACATTTGGCTTTCGTAATAGGGAATGGGTATCACCCATGGAACTTTCTTGCAAACCTACTGCATCAACAATTACAAAATGAGTCTTGGTTTTTGCATCCGGGGTCACCGCCATTAGATCGCTATCGTCTATTGTCCTAGTGCCACGGCCTTTCATTTGATCAAAGTAATTTTTGGTCTTGACATCTCGCATGAAAATGATGCATTCTAATGGCTTGATGTCAGTTCCAGTTGCAATCATATCAACAGTTACAGCGATTCTCGGCATTGACGAGTTTCTAAAGCTTGAGATGAGTTCTTCGGGCTTTTCTTTGGTACGATATGTGATCTTTTTACAAAACTCGTTTCCCAGCCCAAATTCTTCTTGTACGATTTCTGTAATGTCTTCTGCATGGGAATCATCTTTTGCAAATATCAAGGTTTTAGGCACATGGGTCCTGGTTGGAAAAATTTCAGGCAGTCTTTCTTTGAATGTTTTGATGACCAGTCGGATTTGGTCTTTTGACACTACGGATCTGTCTAGATCCTTGTTTGTATAGATCAGATCATTGTCTAGTTTCTCGGCTTCTTTCTGACGTGTTATTCTGTCTCGTTTCTCAACGAATTGGCCTGCTTCGATTGTATTTCCGCTGTCAGTGATTTTGGTTATGATTTTGTATGCATGGTATCCCACATTAACTCCGTCAACTACTGCCCTCTCATGATTATATCTCATTACCTGATTGTTGTGGAAAAATCCTATCGTATCATTTGACGGGGTTGCAGTCAATCCAATTAGAAACGAATCAAAGTAATCCAACACCTGCTTCCACTTGTTGTAAATGGAGCGATGACACTCATCTATGACGATAAAATCAAATTCCCCAATTGGGATATTTTCATTGTATTTTACTTCAATGGGTGTCTCATCCTGAAAATCTTCAAATGATGAAAACTCGTCATTTGTATCTTCGTAGTTTTGATCGCCTTTTAGAACTGAGAACATTCTTTGGATTGTAGATATTACGACTTTTGGAACTGGATCAATTGTATGTGATTGTAGCAGTTGTACATTATACAGATCAGTGAACTTTCTTCCGTCATCGGGGGTTTCATACTGTTGAAATTCACGCAATGCCTGCCTGCCAAGATTGGATCTGTCAACTAAAAATAGAATCCTTTTTGCCTTTGCAAATTTAATCAGCCTGTAAATCGCAGTTACGGCAGTAAAGGTTTTGCCAGAGCCTGTAGCCATCTGAATTAGCGCACGGGGTTTGTTCTGTGAAAGGGAATCCTCTAGATTTCTGATTGCCTCGGTTTGACATTCCCAAAGTTTATCATAGTCTAATTCTGGAATATTGTTTAACCTTGTACGTATTGTTTTATCCTCTTTGAGCCACGATTGCAGCAGTTCAGGCCTGTGAAATGTAAAGACGTGTCTGGAACGGAAGTTAGGATCGCGCCTGTCTGCAAATTTCGTCTCAATTCCCGTAGTTTCGTACGAGAAAGGTGGTCGCAATGGAGAGTTGGCGAATTTCTCATGTAAGCCATCAAGATATTTTTCAGATTGCGCAACTACCCCACTTAATGTATGACCATATTTTTTTGCCTCTACTGCCCCGACAGGTTGCGAGTTAATAAAAAGGGCATAGTCTACATTATCCTTGCTTAGAGGATATTCCCTTACTGCAACACCTAGTGATTCATTGAGATTTCTGGTCTCATAGTCATGAATAACCCAGCCTGAATCGATAAGCATTTTATCAATGTCTTTACGCGCTAGGTCTTCAGGGTTCATAAAGCAATTATCACCGTAGTATATTTAACGAGTGCTTCGGTTATATTCTAAGAATTATTCCAATGATGATAAATGTGAATTATTCGAAAAACAAGGTTCTTGCCAATGCTGTAATTTCCAACCAATTTTTGTAGAAAGCCTACACGAATAGGAAAGATCTTGCCAACATTGCAAAAAGTTGCAATATTTTCCAACAAATGTTGGAAGATTTCCAATAGAATATGGAAGACTACGCATGGAAAACACCAAATGCTACGCGCGACTAAAAAAGTGCTACGTGTAGCAAAATGAATGCAACAATTTTGCAACACATAGCATAATGTTTTACAATCCTTTTGCAACAATTTTGCAACTTTTCTATCAACAACTTGCGATGCATGAAAACTGACAATAATCCTAACTAGAATTATTGAAAATTGGCGGTTTTCTAGTTACTAATATTTTGAAATTTTGAAAGGCTTGGAATAACTGATCAAGTATTCTACTGTGTTGCACAACTGACCATCTGATCCAAATTATTGAACCAATTTAGCTTTAGATCTCAGCTATTTTCATTTCTTACGAACAGAAATTGGAAAACAACCAACAAATCACTCGTAACCAGAGGCGAACTAATCATGTCATGGGATACTATTGACTCATGGCAAGAAGAACTAGATGAGATGAGCAAGGGCAAAGAAGGAAAAAAGTTTGCGTATCCCGAATCACTCATGAATGCGTCATCTTATGCTAGAGCATGCTTTGGATTGCCATTTAGGCAAACCCAAGGAACGGTAAAATCACATGCAAAGCACATTCCTGATGTGCCAATTATTCCACCATGCAAAGAAGAGTAGACAAGTTACACGTCAAATTAAACCAAAAAGTTGGCGATGATGATGTGATAATCGCAATTGACAGTACGGGAATCAAAGTGGCAAACAAAGGAGAGAATGGATGAGACAGAAATGGGACATGAGGCGCGGATTTCTGAAAATCCATGTGGCAGCTGATGTCAAAACAAAAAAGATTCTTTCGCTAAAAATAACAGATGAGCGTTCCCATGATGCTTAACACTTGCCTTCTCTGGTAGAACAGGCAGAGAAAAACGGCAACAAAATAGCAAAGGTTCTAGCTGATGGCGCGTATGATTCCAAAGATGATTTTTCATACTGTTATTATGACAAGTAGACGCTACCTGCAATTAAAGTGAGAAAGACGTCATCCATACGCACTGACTGTCACCCGAGACGAAAGTCTGTTTTGGCTCGATTATACAATCTGGATCCGTGGAAGCTTGGCGTAAGCTATGGCGATGGATGGATTGCAGAATCCGTCTTCTCATCATTCAAACGTTTCTTTGGTGAGCATGTCATGGCACGCAAATATTCTAACATGGTAAAGGAATTGGAATTAAAAGTGGCGTTGTATAATTTGTTTGCAAGTATATGATTAAACAAATATTTCATTAGTGTAAACTGTAAGAAAAATTACTTAGTTGTGCAACACAGTATCTATCTGCATCATGTTTTTAAAAATATTGAAAAATTAGAGTGGTGTCATGGTGTCAATTAGGCGTGCATTAGTTACATGACCTTCTTTCTCTTGGATTTCAAGGTCTACTGTATGCTTCAAAGAGTTTAACATGAAATTAACTTGAACATCCCATGCTTCTCTAGGTCCCTTTTCAGGAATTTGAAAAGTCTCATTTACTCTAAAGTCACTTACATCTCCATACAATGCGTTAATCACTCTTTTTGATTCCCTATCAATATCTTCTTGGGTGCTAACATCTCGCATTGTTAAACTCTACGATGAACAAATATAAAAATATTCTAATTTAATTTTCATTTTAAAGATACGTTCATAAATTTTTTTAATCTTTTTAGAAACGATTCTTTTTTTGCATCATCTAGCTTTTCTATCACTTTGAATCTGTGCCAAACTGCAGTTTGATTCTCGGGATCAAGCTCTATTGCCTTGTCATACCATTTTAGGGATTCTTCGTATTTTTTTAGCAATAAAAGTAATTTACCTTTATAACTTATTGCATATACGTAATTTGGATTGATTTTTAATGCTTTTTCACAATATTCAAGTGCATCATCATATTTTTTTGTGTGTTCTAGAAACCATACCATGGTGCATATGGCCATTACATTTTTTGGTTCAATCTCCAACGCACATTCAAAATAAAATCTTGCCTGGCCCAACTTTCTCAATTGAAATAAAGACGTACCCTTACTATAGAGTGCCCTGACATTGTTTGAGTCATATTCTAAAATTTTATCAAAACATTCAATGGCTTTTTTGTACAGGCGTGTTCTGTCCAAAACTATTCCCTTGCTAAATAGAGCTTCAGTACATTTTGGATCAATCTCTAGAGCTTTGTCATAAAACACAAAAACGTCTTTGTTCGAAAATCCTGCAAAATCAAGCGTCCATCCCTTGGCAACTAACGCTTTGGTATTTTTACTATCTACTTCCAATGCCTTGGTGTAAAATTTTATCGCAACTTCGTGTTTTCCTTGGTTTGCAAGTTTCTGCCCTTTTTCATATAGAATGTCTGATTGCCCGGAATCCTCCTCGATAGCTTTTCCCAAGCACAATGTAGCCTCGGAATTTTTCCCCAATCTGCCTAAAACCCGACTTTTGCCATAAAGGGCAGCAGAGTTTTTTGGATTATTTGTCAAAACCTGATCAATTATTTTTATGGCTTCTTCATTACGACCTAGTTTGCTAAGGCACAATCCCATTGCTGTTAGTGAATCAGAATACCGCGAATCAATCTTGAGGGATTTCCCAAAGGAAGATATCGCATCTTCATATTTTTCTAGTTTTTCTAATGCAAGCCCTTTGTTGTATAAAGCATCTAGATTTTTTGGATCAGTAGACAGGATAATGTCAAAACAAGTTATAGAATTCTGAAAGTTTTCCATTTTATATAAAGTTCTACCTTTATGAAGTTGCGCTACAATGTTTTCCGGTTCTAGTTCAATTGCCCTGTTGAATTTCGAAATGGCTTTTTTAAATTGGCTGTAATAAACTGCTTCTAATCCTTGATTCAAATAATGCCATGAATTTTTTGATTTTTGTAATATCATATTGATGTTTCATCCAAACGTCATTTTTATACTTAAATCGTACATTACATATCATTTGATTTTTTTGTTATATGCAACTCGTCTCAAAACCCTGCAATACATCAAAAATGACGCAATGCTAGCAAACGCAGGACAGTTTTCACATCTCCTTTCACATCTGATTCCTGTCCTGTGAAATCCGTTTTTGAGCCAGCCAAAGAATAATCCCTCCGCAACGCATCGAACCGAATTATATTTTTTGTGCGATTTGTTCTCTCCGATGACTTGCCATTCTTTCTAAGTGGAATACGTGCAATTGGATTTCTATTTTTCAAATAGCTTCTAATGGCCGTGCTGTCATATCATCCCCTGTCAGCATAAACTGAGGCAATCTGTTTGATGGTGCCATCATCATCCATAAATTCCGAAATGTCTTCCATGACATCTGCAGACTTTGTACTGTCATGAACGTTTGCAGGGCCGGTCCTGACTGAGATTGGAAACCCGTTCTGCCCTACGGCAACGTGAATCTTTGCGCCTGAAATCTTCCTGAATCCGTCATATCCTGTTACGCTGCCCCTTTTTTGGCAGGGATTGTCGGGGAGTCAACGGATATCATCTTTTGCAGGCTGGTTTTTCCTTGCCTGTGAGCTGTTTTGGTTAAACCGGATAGGATCCTCTTCCAGACTCCTTTTTGCTGCCAAGAGTCTGGTCTTCTGTTTGCAGTAGAATCATCGCCATATTTTGTTGGCATCTCGCTCCGCCTGCATCCGGATATCAAGACGCAGATGATTGTTCCGTTGATGATTCTTCTGTCATCGCCTCTTGGTCTGCCCGTCTTGGCAGGTTTTGGAATGTGTGGCTTTATCATGTCCCGTTGTTTGTATGTCAGTCAATTCCTGAAATTGCATGAAAATTAGTCATGTTCGGCAATTGTTAGATCAGGATGATCGTAAAAAATTCACTAAGTGATCAGTTTTGAGATGAGTTGATGGTAATTATTGGCAATTAAAATCCAAAATACGTATTTTACTTGAAATCTTTAATTATCAAAGTCATTCAATAACCTTGATTTACATGGGAATGGAATTTTATGGTGATGATTTTCAAGGTGCAGATGTAGCGCCATTTGTCGGAATTAACACATTTTTACATCTTCCTTGGGTGAAAAATCACAAAGAATTAGTTGAAGCAAAACCTGATGTTGCAATTATCGGTGAACCATTTGATTTTGGTACTACTATTCGCCCTGGAGCAAGGTATGGCCCAAGAGCAATTAGAGCTGCATCTACAATTCCATCTCCTCCGTTTGAACGATTTAATATTGAGACTGGCGCTGATCCATTTGGAACTTTTCGAACTGTCGATTATGGTGACGTTGTAGTTTCACCCGGAGATGTAATCGAATCCCACAAGAGGATGACCCTTAAAGTTAAAGAGGTGCTAGAGCAAGATGGAATTCCCGTAATGCTTGGAGGAGACCACTCCATTACATATGCAAACGTCAGAGCTTTTCAGAAAAAATTCAAAAACATAGGCATGATTCATTTTGATACGCACGCTGACTGTGCACCACAAGGCCTAACCGGCTTCAAGTATGATCATGGTGCACACATTAGAAGAATCATGGAGATGGGTTGCCTCAAAGGAAAAAACTATTCGCTTGTTGGCCCAAGAGGATATTGGCCTGGACGTGATTTGTACAAATGGATGTCCGACCAAGATTTCCAATGGTTTACAATGCTTGACGTTGAGGAATTAGGAATTGATGTAATTGCAAAAGAAATAGCTGATAGAGCAAACGATGGAACCGATGCTGTTTATCTTAGTTGGGATATAGATTCTTTTGATCCTGCTTTTGCACCAGGTACTGGAGAACCTGAACCAAATGGATTAACATCAAGAGAAGGAATTAGAATGATACGCTTACTTTCAAAATCATTTGATCCAGACAGATTTGCGATGGACTTGGTAGAAATTGCGCCAGCATATGATGTCAGTGATACGAGTTCATATAATGGAGGAATTACATCCGGATTAGGACAAAGATTGGTTATCGAGCTATTAGCTGGACTGTCATTAACGAAGCGAGGTTTGGACGGAGGAGATCCTGTGAGACCAAAAGACTACATGGGTACTGGAAACACGTACAGTTTTGGCAATCCCACTTCTGAAATCCCAAAGAGGGATTAATGAAAATTGAAGTATTGATACAGGGAGATCCTGATATCACGCCATACACTGAAACATTTCATTATGAGAAATCTGATGAGCCAATATTCGTCGAATCCGCACAGTTGATTAAAAATCGGCTTTCAAACAATATGGTATTAAACATAAATGAAACCCTTCGATTATTTGTTGCATATATTATAACTTCATTAAATGAACACAAATCCGTCACTGAAATTCAAAAACATATCCCTGATCTGCTTTTATCAAATCAAGTTATGATTGGTGTTCCTGAAAGCATAAGAAAATTAACTTTTACAATTACTGCAGGCGATGCTGGCAGTAAAGAAATGTCTATTTCAGAGCCTATTCACGCTGATCAATATTTCCTTCATGAGCAAAAACCGATAGTATGGAAGAGTGAGATAATTGATTGAAACAATAATGGAAATGCTCCAAGCCGACAACCCTTTTTTGATAATAATTGCAGGCTTGATGGTTGGATTGTTGCATGCTTTTGAGCCTGACCATCTCAGTTCTGTCTCTACGCAACTATTGAAAAATAGCAACAAAGCAAGTGATTCCAAAAAATCAAATTTGAAGAGCCTGACCATCGCATCTTCCTTGAGAGGAATGTTTTGGGGAGTGGGACATGCATCTAGCATAATTCTAATTGGTTTGCTGATTGCTGGTTTATCATTAAACATACCTGAGAATTTTTTTATTAGTGTAGAAGTTCTTGCTGGTTTTATGTTGATTGTCTTGGGAATTTTTACATTTGCAAACAAAAGTATCCTTAAACAAAAACATATTCACCCTCACACACACTCAAATGGAATTTCTCACACTCACTCTCACCCACACAATGTTGATCATAAACACAGTCACAAATCGTATCTGATAGGCTGTATGCATGGAATTGCTGGCAGTGGCGCACTGGTGGCATTGATTGCTTCTACCATGAATGGTTTTGATATGATGATTTACTTTCTAATTTTATTTGGCGTTGGCAGTATAATTGGTATGATTATTGCTAGTGGTGCTATGGGGTTGCCATTAATTTTACTATCAAAAATAAACTCGTCTGCAAAATATTTACGATATGTAATATCTGGCGTAACTCTCATCATTGGGCTTAACATTGTAATTACAATTGGAATGGATGACAAATTATTTTCATTAAACTAAAATAAATCGCAAAGTCTTGCCATTGAAATCTTATATGCAGACTACAGCTGCGATCTTCCCATCAACTTTCACTTCATATGTTTCAGAATTGACCTCGATGTTTGGCGTGGCGCCATTATATAGCGATCATCAAAAGTCCGTGAACATTTTTGCAGGATTTCTAAAGACATACTTTGCAACATCAAGCTTGAACCTTGTCACTCTGAAATATTCTGATGCGGCCTTGCTCATCATTGCAAACATTGCATAATACTACGATATCAACAACGCATGCTTGCCTGTCTTCTGGCATTATTTCATCATGTTCAGATACGGCGGGCCCTTTGACAGCTAGATCAGCTTGACATCTGGATTTTTTGCAAGGTACTCCCTTGCCTTCTTTGATTTGTGGACTGATGCCCTGTCTGACATGATTGCAATCTTGCCATATTTCCGGTGCAGTCCTTTCAGATACTCGACAAATGTCACGGCATTGAATTTATCATAAACCCTAAACAGCTGGCTGTTATTTTCTGTAATCATGCCATATGCTGCCAAACTTTCATGTCGTCCAGTATACAGAAGAAGTATTCTCTTTGCAACTAGAGACCGGTACTTTTTTCCCGTTTTTGCATCCCTTGCAAAGAATGCCTCCTCAGCCATTGCAATGACAAATACGCCCTCCTTTAGGCGTGAAATTATCCCTTTGATGCGCCTCTGTCAGCTTCGCACTGCAGACACGCTTGCATGGTTAACGTGATATTTCTGGACAGTTTTTGTAGGCATTCCATAACGGTGCATTATCTTCCTGATGTGGGTTATGTGAAATCCTACTCCGGTGGAATAAAAGATCGTCTGTTGCAGCATTACAGGTGGAACATGATCAGCATTGCCATTGACTTATAGCATCCAGTCTTTTCTTTGGGATTGTTCTTGGCCTGCCGCTTCTTGGGAGGTCGCAGAGGCCATCAGCACCATACTCCTCAAAACGACTCAGACATTTTCTCACCCATGTTCTGCAGTGGTGTAATGCCTCTGCAGTCCACTATATGTCATTTCCATCCTTCAGAACCATAAGCACTGCAAGCATTCTTAATGCGACCCTGGGGTTTTCCTTTTTGTATGTTGCCTCAAGTGCTTCTAACTTGCTCATTGAGTTTTACCATGCAATATGATCAAAAAGTCTTTTGATTTGAAGGAATTCAGTTCACGAACTTTATCTTTTCGCTATATATGCACACACGCGTTGCCGACTCAGACACGAAACAAGAGGAGCGTTTTAAAAATTTAGATTGTTAAGATTCCTTTTGCAGCTTTAATCTTTACAAGTAATTCATTAATGTAATCATCTGTAAATCGTTCAAAGCTGGTATTTTTATTGGAATTTTTTGAACTCTTTTTCTGTTTTTCATATTCTTCTTGGAGCCAATTAAAATCAGATTCTTTTATACTGATAGAATGATTTTGGGCATCACTTTTTGATTCAAGCATATTAAGTATAAAGTAACTTACAAATTTTGTAAAGCATTTTACATTGTATCTTTTTTCATATTCGTCACCGAATTTTTTATGATTTTCTACTAACCATTCTTTTACATCAGATCTAATAGTTATGGTATTATAGCGACCAGATAAATCTAATTTGAATTTATGAGGTTCAACTGAATAATATCCCATCTTAATTTCATTCATCATAATGATCAAGGTGCTAGGAAGAAACATTCCAGGATAGATTTTATCAGTTGCCTCTTGTAATCTAGTTGTGATTACAGGTTTCATTCCAAATGTAGAATATCCCTGTCCAGGCATATAAGATAGAATTTTTTAATGCTTATATTATTTTACAAATTTAGGAAAATCATTCATTTTTCTTTTTTAGTTCTTTGATTAATCGAATTGCAACCCATAATGTCCCCATTGCAATAATCCCCACACCAAGACCGCTGTAAAATGGGTCAGATATGCCAGATTGATTCAAACCCAGTCCCAAGATAATCAGAATAACTGCAAAAGCATATTGTTTATCCACAGTATGTACAAAGGAATTGAAGTTATAAAATTTGAACTAGTTTAGTTTGAAGATAGTTTACTTTAGAAAAATGAATTTATGAAATTTTTATAATATATCTCGCAAAAATTTTCTTAAAATTATCAAATTTTGATAAATTATTTCATAAAATGTACTATACGAATAATTAATTCGCTTAAAAACGTAGAATACTTGTAAAATTTAACACTAATATAGTTTGATAAATTCAATTTGGTCATGGTAGAGATGGAGGGCTTTCAAATTGCAATTGCAACCTTCATCATAATCACAATTGCAGTAGGTGTGTTTGCAGGTAAACTCGTTAAAAACAGTGGGAAGCGATTAATTGTTGCAGGTAAAAGTCTGCCGTTATTTATGGTGGGAACAATGCTTGCAGCTCAAGCAGTTGATGGAAACTCATCATTAGGAAATATTGCACTTGTGTTCGAATTTGGATTTTGGGCAGGAGCAGTCATTCCAATCGGCCTTGGATCGTGTTTACTTGTAGTGGCTGTATTCTATGCAAAACCATTAAACAAAATGTCAATGATTACATTACCAGATTTCTATTTTAGAAGATTCGGAAATGGTGCAGAAGGAATTTCCGGCGTACTTTTGATTATTAGTTTTCTAATTCTTGTTGCAGGTAATTTAGCAGCTAGTGGATTTATTTTAGAAGTTGTTTTCGGTATAGATTATTTCTATGGAATTGCAATTTCAGCTATAGTTGTAGTAATATACACAGTTGCAGGTGGACTATTTGCATCAGCATATACAAATTTGTTTCAAGTTTATCTTGCAATTGGCGCATTTTGGGCAGGCTTCCTTTTCTTTGCAGGAAACTTTGCAGATACTCCTTGGGATGTTATTTACAATAATGCTCCACCGGAATTCATGGACCTATCGGGACTATACGATGTGGCAAATGGAGCATTGATCAATTGGGGAGCTGTACTAGCTCTAGGGTTGGGCGATATTGTCGCGCTTGACTTTATGGAAAGAGTGTTTGCAGCCCGTAATCCGAAAACAGCAAGAAAAGGTGCGCTTATGGGTGGGGCACTTACTCTATTCACAGTGGTTCCAACAAGTATGCTAGGAATTGTTGCATTTTACTATCTGCCAAGAGATACATTACCAGACTTGGCATTACCGATGCTATCTACGGAATTTATGCCATTTGCAATTGGTGCAGCAATATTGATGGGAGTAATAGGGGCATCAATGTCTACTGCAAGTGGGGGACTGTTAGCAATATCCAGTGTAATTTCCAGAAACATGATGCAAAGAATCATTAGAAGAAGATGGATGGGAAAACCAAATTGGAGTGATAGTCAACTACTCAAAACTACTCGTCTTGTAATTATTCCAATGATGGTAGTTGGTACTGCAATTGGTTATTTTGTACCAGCACCGGGAATTTATCTTATCTTAGCATTTGACATAGTCTTTGCAGGAGCATTTGCACCATTGACATTGGGATTGTTTTGGAAAAAGGCTAACATGCCAGCGGCCATTGCATCACTTATTGTTGGTTCGGTGTTGCGATTCTTCTTCTTCTTTACAATGCCAGAAGAATGGGCAGGGTTGGATACAATGATACCACCAGTTGTTTCATTTGTCGTATTCATAGCAGTAGCGCTTGCCACACAAAACAAGTATCCAGGAAAGGCAAGACATGATGTGAGAGACTATGTACCACCGGAAGAAGATGTTATTGCAGGAGAGGATTTGAAACACTTCAAGGGTGACGAAGGAGATATGCTAGGAGGACCTACTCCAGATACATCAGATTCTGGAGATAGTGCTACAAGTAAGGCTACAGCAGAACCGACATAGCATCTAGGTTTTTAATAGATTTTACATCACATATTTTAGTAAATTAAACTTGTAATCAAGTATGTTTTAATATATGAAAAGAGACTAAAAGGGATGAAATATCCAGGATTACTTGATCAAGATATTTCACGAATTGGATTACAAGAATCACAAATGTATAATCTAATTTCAGGCAAGCTTGTTACAGACATAGTTAGAACATCGCTCGGTCCACGAGGTATGGAAAAAATGTATATCGACATACTTGGAGAAGACACCATAACAAGTCATGGAGGGGCGTTTTTAAGAAAAGTTGATGTTGACCATCCAGCGGCCAAATCAGTCATAGAGGCGGTAAATACAGTAGATACTCATGTTGGAGACGGTACAACATCAGCAGCTGTTTTGATAGGGAGTTTACTTAAACAAGCTGAAGAGTTGTTAAAGATTGGAATTCCAGTTGCTACAATTACAAGGGGTTATGAAAAAAGTCTAGACCATACTTTAGAAGTGTTAGATGGAATCAAAATTAAATCAGATAGAAATAATAAAGAAATAATGAGGCAATTGCTAAATACATGTTTAGAAGGAAAAGCAATTTTTGATTTACATGAAGAGAATACAAAAATCATAGATACTCTAATTGAAGCTATTTGTGACATATCTAACTTCAAAAGCGGAAAAATAGATATCGATGACATTAAGATTGAGGAAAAAATAGGAAACAATACAGAAATGCAATTAATCAAAGGCACGATGATTGATAAGACAATAGATAGTTCAGCAATGCCTAGAACTATCAAAGATGCCAAAATTTTGCTAATAAATGAATCATTAGAAACAATGAGAACTAGAACAGAGGCAGGAATAGAGATAGAATCACCAGAGCAAATGAGTCAGTTTCTCAGCCAAGAAAACAGAGACTTGTTAGTACTTGTACAGAAAATCATAGACTCGGGAGCTAATGTTGTAATATCAAGAAAAGGGGTAAATGAATTTGTTCAAGAAGCTCTTGCAAAAAATGGCATCATTACAATGCGCAGAGTAAAGTATAATGATTTATGGTGGTTAGAAAAAGCCACGGGCGCTAAGACTTGTGAAGGCATAGAGAAAATAGCTAGTGATGAATTAGGTTTTGCAAAAAAAGTTTATGAAAAAACAGTTGGTGAGGAAAAAATGGTTTTTGTGGAGGGGAAAAATCCAAAATCTGTAACTTTGTTGTTAAGAGCAAATTCAAAACGATATTTAGATGAATTTCATAGAAATGCCAAAAATGCATTTTATGTATTAAGAAACTTCATAGAAAATCCATTTATTGTATATGGTGCAGGCTCAATTGAAGGCATAATTGCACATAAAATTAGGAGATATGCTGTAACTGTAGAAGGTAAAGAACAGATTGCAATAGAGAGATTTGCAAATGCTGTAGAACAAATACCACTGACTCTGGCACAAAACATCGGAATGGATTCATTAGATACATTAACACAGTTTCGAGCAGAATTTGCAAAGACAGATGGTAAAACAAATTGGTGTGGAATAAACTCTAACATCAGAAAGATATCAGACATGTCCAAGTCAGAGATTATTGAAACAGCAGTTGTAAAACAGCAGGTTTTCAAAACTGCAGTCGAAGTAGCTAATATGATACTAAACATAGATGATGTGTTCATGAAGAATTTGATTGACAACACACATTGTCATATTGATGGACATGTTCATGCACACCGTGATGGAGGAAAATCCCACAATCACTTTGAGCAAGAAGGATTAGAACAAAGACAAATGCATCAATATTATTAGATATTTATCAGATCAAATACGTTGGGGACTAGCTGAGATTCCAATCCCTTCATCCAAATCTACACTTTTCTCATTAGATGGGTGATTTATGCTATCAAGCTCTATAGAGTTTTCTGATTCAGTTGATTCATCTGAGAAATCAAATCCAAAATAGAAAACTAGATTGATAATGACAAACATGATTGCAATGATAATTAATCGTGATTTTATTGACAGGGGCGTTCTTTCAGGACCTGCCTTGTGAACCATAATGTAAATTCTAATCACTCATTTTTATCTATGCCGAAAGTAAGTATTCCGCAAGACTTAAAGTCAAACTCGTCATGTGAAAATGAAATTAAATTTGAATGAAGCTGAAATTAAAAAATATGACGAAATGTTTGATTTTATAGAGAAAAACAGGCCTGATTGGGAAAAAGTGGCAACAGAGGGAAATATCAAAATAAAAACAAACCAACACATGGTGAAATTTGAGCACATGGAACAGGTTTTAGAAAAATTTAATGTCAAAATTACGGATGTTTCATACACAGATTACTATGGGATAGTTTTTGGAATCAAAATAGAGCAAAGTAGAAATTAAAAGCACAAACTAAATTTTTAATTTTATTCAAGGTAGGAATTTATATTTGATATCAACGGAAAAGACATGTTAGAATCAGGTAGACCAGTAAAAGATATCGAGATTGATGCAAATACATCAATTGAGAAAATATTTGAAGAGTTATCCGAATCAGGGGGATTTGAATCAGTAAATCTTTCAGCAGGATTAGAAATCTTAACAGAAATGATTTCAGATGGTGAATGTCTCAGATTTGTCTCATTTGTGGCGGCCATAGTATCAACTGGGACCAGGGGAATCATCAGAGACATGATCAAAAACAAATGGTTTGATGTAGCAATGGTAACTTGTGGTTCATTAGATCACGATATTGCTAGACATTTTTCACATTACAAAGAAGGTTCTTTTACCATGGATGATAGGAAACTAGCAGAACAAGACAT